>NZ_CP033899.1 GCF_003814005.1 Corynebacterium pseudopelargi
GTCAGGAATGGGAAGAAAACCTGGTCAGCGAATGCTGCAATGAAATGTGATGGCCGTAGGCATACTTATACAGCAACTATGACTTCAACTTGGGTAGGACCACCTTCATGGCGACCTAGAAGCATCTCGGGAAGCGAAACTAAAAAGGCTACGATCAAGTGCTAATTTTTTTTAAATTTGGCGCTTAAAGAATAGCCGTCATACTCGCTTTCTTTGGTGTACTCACCGCTTAGAAGAATCAATTGGGTTAGTTCTTCTCCTGAATGAGACTTTCGTTCGATGCCAAGCATTACTGCGAAGTCTCTTCCAAGCGCTTTTCGCTTTGACCATTCAAGAACTTCTTCTACATTTTTTGCATCTTCTAGGTAGTAGGCAAACCTTTCTCTCTCAGGTTCTCCACCTTCAACTTCTTCTACTTCGCCCCAAAAGAAGACGTAATAGTCTGGATTCTTACTTTTTTCTTCGTAGGGAAGCCAGAAATGACGGTCTCTAATCCTTTTGGCGATCATGTTCATGAATATATCTGTGAACGGTGCCTACGGAGTAACCAGTTTTTGCTGATATCGCTCTAATGCTCATTCCTGTTGACCGAAGTTCTTTAACGCGTTTTCGTTTCTCTTCTGCTCTGGCTAAGTAGTCATTTCGTGGCTCTGAAGTCCAGCGAATTATTGAACTTTTGGCAGCGCCAGTTCTCTCATGAAGTTCCTTCACTGACCAGCCATTCCTTGGATGTTGTTTAAGCATTTTTAGGAACCTCTATTAGCTTCTTAACCGTTTTTTTCGCATCATTTTTTCCCCAGCGTTTGTTGGCGCTTTTGCGTCCGCGTTCGGCTTGTTTTTGTTTGAGCCATTCGTCGGTGGGGATGGGGGCGATGTTGCGCCATGTCCATCTGGCGACGGAGCGGGCGATGTGGATGACTTCGTTGTGGTTGAGTGCTCCGCGTGTGTAGTCGTTGGCGATTTTGTCTTCGTTGCGCAGTGTGGCGCGGTCAAGGACGATGGCTTCCCATTCGGCTTGGTCTTGGTAGGAGCCTCGCCTGGTGTATGCCCATTTGCGTAGGTAGTCGAAGAGATCGACGTTTCGTCCAACGCCGCTGGTGGTGAGTGCTTTGTGGTCGTCGTAGCGGGGGAGTGCGCCGAGGTTGCTTAGTGCTGTGGCGAGTTCTTTGAGTCCGTAGCGGTGTTGGTCTTCTCCCCAGATGGGCAGGTGGGTTTCGCTGAGGGGGTTCTTGGTAATCCTGCCGGTAAAAGCTGGGTCGCCCTCAAGGATCGTTGCGAGTCCTGATTCGATGCGTGCGAGCAGTCGGATGGGGCGTCGGTTTGCGGCGTCTGTGAGGCACACAGGGGCTGCGAGGGCGTAGACGATGTGTCCTGAGTTGGTGTGGGGGTTTAACGCCGTCCAGGAGGGCGCAGGAAGCCCGAGAAGCCCGGGAAGTTCGTCTGCCATGCCGCCGTCGTGGTCGGTGATGATCAGCGACTGCAAAACCAGCGGGTTGGCTTCGATGTACGCCAGCGTGAGTGCTTTGGCTCGCGTGGTGCGTTTGTAGGTGCCGTCTTTCGCATCGGACGCCAGGGGTGCGCGGGGCATCCAACAGGCGTTGAGAAAGTCGGCGTGTGGGTTCATAGCGACCACTGTCGCACGGGGGTAGTCCAAACCCCGGCATTTCCACCGGCGTGTTCAAAGTTACCGATAACCGAATCAGATAATTCCGGTTTTGCGGGACGCAAAAGTGACTTACAGCACACCCGAAGGGTGTTCCTTCGCCACCCCCGCCGACCCTCCAACCGACCCTCCAACCGACCCTCCCGCACCGTCGATCCCTCAGAGTGCATAAGGTGTATCGTTTCGTCACTTGACGATTGAAGGGAAGGGGTTCTGGTCATGGGTGAGTGCGAGGTCTGCGGGGCACCCTTTGTGTGCGCGTCGGTTGGGCGTGCGCGCAGGTTCTGCTCGGCCGGGTGTCGGCAAAAGTCGTACCGGTTGCGGTTACGTGCCCGCATGGTTGCTGCGGGTGTAGTGGACGATCCATCGGCGGTGTCGTCGAGTCGTTCGCTTGCGCAGCGTCAAAAACAGCGCCAGGAGCGCCTGAGAGGCGCGGAACGTCCCCCGGTGGCACACGAACCCATCCAGGGTGTGAAAACGCCGCAAACGGGCTTAGAACGCGATCTGCGGGATATGGCGGCACTACGGCGAAAAGTAGGCGCGCAACAACGCCGCATCGAACACCTTGAGCAACAACTACGCATGTTCGGCATCGAACCCACCTACCCGTAACCCAGCCGCGCACTTACCCCTCGCCCCCATTGGTAGCGCACGCCCAACTTCCGTAGTCGCGTGCTGCCTTGCTGCTGTTTCGTTGCGTCACGCAGCAAAATCAACACACTTTATGCTCTCTGAGAATCGACGGTCACAGCCGCTGCTCACGCCGCGACAACAAACCTCCATTGGCAAGCGCACGGTGAGTGCTTGTGCTGCCCGGTGGGGTGGTACGTCCCCGCGCGATGAGCGAAAAAGCGCAAACTTATCCACACGGCATATAGGCGGTGCATATAGCCCGACTTATAACCCGATCCGACCACCGATTCTGGGTGAACCGGGTCGGGAAAATAGAAATGCCCTGTTTTGCGCCACCGAACAGCGAAAAACAGGGTGTTTTCACGCTGTAGAACTGGCCACAAGATGCCCAATCTCAACGTGGCGGAACTGTGCATATACGGGAACATATAGCTGGACGTATAAAAGGCCGGTCACATTTGGTGCCTAGGCTGGATTATCTCTTTCCGATTAAGTTTTGATAACTGTTTCCATTTTTTATAAATCGTTGAGTCGAAGTCTGTTACTTCTCTCATATGAGAAAAAGAATTTTTGCTTCTGCTCTTGCAGCATTGCTTATTGCCAGTCCAATCACTATTGGGCAACTTGCGCCTGTTTCTTATGCACAAACAATCAGTTGTGAAGGAAAACAGAACTCTCCACACATTTCGCATCATGTACCTGGGACAGTAAATGCCCAGGCTACTGTTCGATGTTCTGCTCCGATTACTTCGATTTCAGGAACGGTTCGCCTGGTTCGCGAAGATGGCAAGATAGTTTCTTCTGGTTTGGTT